>NZ_CP152053.1:12500-27500 GCF_038643155.1 Peribacillus sp. FSL E2-0159 | reverse complement strand
TCCGCATACTCCAAATCTCCGCCAACAGGAAGTCCGTGGGCAATTCGGGTCACTTTGATTCCTGATGGTCTAAGCAACCGCGAAATATACATGGCTGTCGCTTCACCTTCAATGTTAGGGTTAGTGGCCAAAATAACCTCCAGCACTGTTTCATCTTGCAGGCGCTTTAATAAATCAGGAATATTTATATCTTCCGGACCGATTCCGTCCATCGGGGAAATACTGCCATGCAGTACATGGTATAAACCATTGAACTCTCTCATCTTTTCCATAGCTATTACATCTTTCGGGTCCTGAACTACACAAATCAAACTTCTGTCCCTCTTTTGATCTTCGCAGATATAACAGGGATCTTGATCTGTAATATGACCACAGACTGAACAATACATAAGATTCCGCTTAGCATTAACAAGTGCTTTTGCAAAATCCAAAACAGTATCTTCCTTCATGCTTAGTACATGAAAGGCTAATCGAGCAGCCGTTTTAGGACCAATCCCCGGCAATTTCATAAAACTGTCAATGAGCTTGGAAATTGGTTCTGGATAATGCATCGAATTCCTCCTAAAAATTTCAAAAGAAACCCCCTGAAAGGAAGTTTCTTTTGAACTTGCTTAAAACATACCCGGAAGGTTCATTCCCTTAGTGAATTGTCCCATCGTTTGGTTTGTCAGTTCTTCCGCCTTTTTCAAAGCATCATTAGTTGCAGCCAGCACTAAATCCTGAAGCATATCGATATCATCCGGATCGACTACTTCCGGTTTGATGATTACATCGACTATTTCTTTATGTCCAGTCACGATTACCGTTACCATTCCGCCGCCAGCTGTTCCTTCAATCTTTTTTTCACCTAATTCTTCTTGTGCCTCTGCCATCTTCTTTTGCATCTTTTGCATTTGTTTCATCATGTTTTGCATATTACCGCCACGCATACCCATTTTCCATACCTCCAATTATTCTTTAATTTCAAGTAAATCATCGCCGACTAATTTTCTAGCCTCTGCTATAAAGGGATCTTCTTCTTTTGATTCCGTTTCTTCTGAACCGTCGAACTGCTGTGTTGAGATGAAGTCCTCCCGCAACCTTTGCCACTGGCTCTCCGGAACACCGGCTATCTCCATTCGGTGTCCAGTCAATTGCTGCATGATCGAGGCTATCACTTCCACGAAACGGTTATTTTCCATTGCCATTTGACAATGAATATCATATTTGAATTTTACCACAAAAGCTTCATTTGACGCAGCAACAGGTTCTGCCTCCGTTAATAAAGCTGCCAATGACTTTTGGTTTTGCTGACCTAACTGTTCAAGCACTTCCCCCCACTTACTTTTCACAGCATTAAGATTTGGCTTTGTAGCTTGTTTCAAAACTTGATTGATCTTTCCTGCAGGTGCTTTATACGCCTTTTTAACAGCCCTTTGTGCCTTAGCCTGCTCTGCAGGTTTTTCTGTCATGGCTGCTGGAATGCCGTTTTTCTGCATTTCGAGTAATTTGTTCTCTAAATCTTCTATTTTCTGCTGCAGCTGTTGAAGCTGCCCGTTATCACTTTGATTTGGCCTTTGCTCATTACATAACTTCACAAGTGCCACTTCAAGGAAAATCCTAGGATGATTTGTCCATTTCATATCCTGCTGTGTTTGATTGAAGCTTTCAATAATGGAGTAAATCGATTCAGAAGAGATTACTTCTGCCAATTCCTTAAATTGGGGATCTATCAAAACACGCTCGAAGGATTCTGCCAGTGCCGGTGCCGTTTGATACAAAAGCATGTCACGGAAATAATAAATCATATCTTCTATGAACCTAGCCGGGTCTTTTCCCATGGCCAGCAATTCTTCAAGGACTTCAAGTGCCACCGCTACTTCTTTATCATATATGGCTTTTGCCAGCCGGCTTAAAAACGCCTGCGAAACAGAACCGGTGACAGTCAATGCATCTTCCACAGAAACCGTCTCCGAACTGAAGGAGATCGCTTGATCAAGAAGGCTGAGTGCATCTCGCATCCCGCCTTCGGCTGCCCTGGCAATGATATGGAGGGCTTGTTCATCACATGAAACACCTGTTTCTGCAATGATCTGTGACATCCTGCCAACTATATCTTGAGGCTGGATCCGTTTAAAATCAAACCTTTGGCAACGGGAGATGATCGTTAGTGGAATCTTATGAGGTTCAGTCGTCGCCAATATGAAAATTACGTGCTTCGGAGGTTCTTCCAATGTCTTTAAAAGCGCATTGAAAGCTCCTTGTGAAAGCATATGTACCTCATCAATGATATAAACTTTATATGTAACCGCGTTCGGTGCATATTTAACCTTATCACGAATGTCACGGATTTCCTCGACACCATTATTGGATGCTGCATCAATTTCTATAACATCTGAAATGGAGCCATCGGTGATTCCGCGGCAGGTAGCACATTCGTTACAGGGCTCACTTGTCGGGGCATGCTCACAATTCACTGCTTTTGCTAGAATTTTGGCAGCACTTGTTTTCCCTGTTCCACGTGGACCGGAAAATAAATAGGCATGCGAAACCTTCTGCCCGACCAAGGCATTCTGCAACGTTTTCGTTACATGTTCCTGCCCGACTACATCAATGAATTGTTGCGGCCTCCATACCCGGTATAATGCTTGATACCCCACGGAAATCCCTCCTTTTTTTCTCCATCCTGTTTATTATACATTACTGATTTCCTTAATATCAAAGCTAAAAAGAAATTTCATCATTGCCTCATTTTTTTCAGCACTTTGGCTTCTTGGCATAAAAAAAAACCCACCCGATACGAATGAGTTTTTTGTTTATGTAAAATAACTGCCGTGCACCTTCTGTCGATTAGCAACCATAAGCGTTACTTAAGCAGTTAGCTCGGCCCAGGCAACCCTGCGGCACATGAGAACTTCCACTTAATGCTGCTTCCTTCCGGACCTGACATGGTTCATGGAGTCCCATTGCGCAGGACCCGGGCGTCAACACCACTTACTTAAGGCAGGCCCTACAGAATGCTAACCTCGAGAAGGGATTCAACCTCGCTAGAGCGGATTGCGAGTACAGGGCACCGCTACCTCCCCGTCTAGCACGGCAAATGTAATACCAATTTCGCAGCGTCATTACGACGCATAATTCATTATACTAAGGTAACAAAAAAAACGCAAGTGTTGTTCGTGGACAGTTTAATTCCATATTTATCAAATGAAGCAAAGCCTCATCTTTAACATTCGTTTTTCACCTATTTATTTTCGTCGGCAATCTTGAGTGCTTGCTCTCTTTTCAATGTTTTCTTTCTATTCCTTAGCTCTTTAAAAAAAGAAGTCAAAATCCAGCCGCACTCTTCCCCTAATACACCGCTTGTTACATCACATTGATGGTTGAAGCGTTCATCTCGAAGTAAATCCATGAATGTCCCTGCACAGCCAGCCTTTGGATCATGCGCTCCAAAAACAACCCTCTTCACCCTTGATTGCAAAATGGCACCGGCACACATGGGACAGGGTTCCAGCGTTACATATAATGTCGCATCTTCAAGACGCCAACTGCCAAGGACATTGCAAGCCTCATTGATTGCAAGCAGCTCCGCATGTGCCGTTGCATTCTGTTCCGTTTCCCTCAGGTTATGCCCCGTCGAAATAACTTGATCATCTATTACGATTAAAGCGCCAATCGGCACTTCATTCAACATCTGAGCCTTTTTTGCTTCCTTTAAGGCTAAATTCATGTAATAAACATCATCCTTCATAAAAAAACCCCCTCATATTAAGTAGGAGTAAACAGACAAATATAAGACAAAATAAAGGTCATACTACTTATTCTAATGAATAGTAACGCATGCGGCATACGTGCTGCAAGTAAATTCTCACAATACAGGAGGATATACCATGAATCGACCTGAATCGCCTTCTTTTGCATTGCTTATCATTGATATGATCAATAATTTTGATTTCAAACACGGGAATTTACTCCTTGAACATACGAAACTTATCGTCGATCCGATTTTGAAATTAAAAAAGCAAATGAAAGAAAAAGGTTTTCCAATCATTTATATCAATGATCATTATGATTTATGGCAGGCTGACTTCGATAAAATTATTGATAGATGTAAAAATGAAGGAAATGCCTCATTAATCGAAAGGATAAAACCTCAACAAGATGAATTCTTTCTCATCAAGCCGAAGCATTCCGCATTTTATGGGACAGCCCTCAATACGCTACTTAAACGATTAAAGGTGGAAACCCTGATCATTACTGGAATAGCTGGCAACATCTGCGTGCTATTCACGGCCAATGATGCCTATATGCGGGAATTTAAATTATGGATACCGAAGGATTGCATCGCTTCTGCATCCAAGGAAGATAATCATTATGCATTAAAGATGATGAACCATGTTCTCAAGGCATCCATAAAAAAAGGTGAGGACATTTAAGCACTCAATCGAACAAGGCACAACCTACATTCCTCCCCACACTCTTTCATTCTCTTTCTTTAGCAACCTGACAAAAATGACACTTAAGTCCCAAGTCTGTGATACAATATCTCTTGGCGAAAAACCTAATAAACCGGGAATTTCAGCTTGATACCTCATGAAGGAGGACAGATTGGATGAAATCCACCCCATTTATCACTGTCGAAGGTCCAATCGGCGTGGGAAAAACATCACTTGCAAAAGTTATCGCAGATCATTTTCAAATTTCATTATTGAAGGAAATTGTCGATGAAAATCCATTTCTCGGGAAATTCTATAAAGATATTGATGAGTGGAGCTTTCAAACAGAAATGTTTTTTCTGTGTAACCGTTATAAGCAATTGGAAGATATCGAAAAAAAGTATCTTATTAATAACCAAGCCGTGGTGGCTGATTACCATATATTCAAGAACTTGATATTTGCTGAACGAACGTTAAAGAACGGACAATACAATAAATACCTTGAAATATTCAATATATTAACAAGGGATATGCCTAAACCTAATATGGTGATTTATTTAAACGCAAGTCTTGATACTCTTCTCTCCCGAATCGGTAAAAGAGGTCGTGAATTCGAAGAAAATATATCTTCTATTTATTTAGAGCAGTTATCCGCAGATTATCGAACATTCATGGAAGCATTTGAGAAACAGCACCCTGACATACCCGTTCTTACATTCAACGGAGATGAGCTGGATTTCGTCGGGAACAAGGATGATTTGAAAACGATAATCAGTCAAATAGAGCATGCCCTGCACAAAGGAGTAAAGTCAAATGAACTTACGAAAGAAATATAATATTCCAAACAACGCCGTCATTACGATAGCAGGGACGGTTGGCGTAGGAAAATCGACCATGACCAACGCGTTAGCCGATGCCCTTCAATTCAGGACATCTTTTGAAAAGGTTGATACGAACCCCTACCTGGATAAGTTTTACGATGATTTTAATCGTTGGAGTTTCCACCTGCAAATCTATTTCCTCGCTGAACGCTTTAAAGAGCAAAAAAAAATCTTCGAATATGGCGGCGGTTTTATCCAAGACCGTTCCATTTATGAAGACACCGGGATATTTGCAAAAATGCATTATGAAAAAGGCACGATGAATGATGTGGACTACGAAACATATACAAGTCTTTTCAACGCCATGGTAATGACGCCATACTTCCCGCACCCTGATTTACTTATCTATCTCGAAGGTTCGCTGGATGATATCCTCGACCGGATCCAAGAGCGTGGCCGTCCAATGGAACAGCATACCCCAATTGAATATTGGCAGGAAATGCACGGCCGTTACGAAGAATGGATTGATCAATTCAACGCGTGCCCTGTCCTTCGATTAAATATAAATGAATATGATCTTATGCAGGATGAAGCAAGCATCGAACCGCTTATCAAACGGATTGCCGAATATATGGAGCAAACCAAGTTGTTGCGAAATGTGTAAAACAGAAAAACCACCGGTTATCCGGTGGTTTTTTAATATATTAGAAAACAAAAATTCCGTTACATATCCGTAACGGAATTCATCGATATCCAATTTATGCGCTGTGGTTATTAATAAGTTATGGAGGAGGTAGAGGGATTCGAACCCCCGCGGGATTTGACTCCCCTGTCGGTTTTCAAGACCGATCCCTTCAGCCGGACTTGGGTATACCTCCGTATCAACATTTATTATAATACATGGATTTAAAATTAAAGTCAAGCCTTCTATAAATTTTTTTAAAATAATTTTCAAACTTAGATAAAAAGGAGAATCAGCCTCTTTAATCAGAAGCTGATTCCTTTTGACTTACGGTTTAATGACTTCCGCACCGCGCATATATGGACGTAATACTTCAGGAATGATAACACTGCCATCTTCCTGCTGATAATTTTCCAAAAGGGCTGCGACAGTTCGTCCGATTGCCAAACCTGATCCATTTAGAGTATGGACGTGTTCCGGTTTACCTTTTGCATCACGTCTGAAGCGGATATTGGCCCGTCTAGCCTGGAATGCTTCAAAGTTACTGCAAGAAGAAATTTCGCGGTACGTTCCATAACTCGGGATCCAAACCTCGATATCATACTTTTTAGCAGCAGTGAAACCAAGATCCCCCGTACACATGCTTAGCACTCGGTATGGAAGACCTAGCAATTGAAGGACCTTTTCCGCATGACCTGTGAGGTTTTCCAATTCTGCATAAGAATCTTCCGGCTTCACAAACTTCACTAACTCAACTTTATTGAACTGGTGCTGACGAATTAACCCGCGTGTATCACGACCAGCAGATCCTGCCTCTGAACGGAATGAAGCGCTGTATGCCGCATAGCTTATCGGCAGATCGTCCGTGCTCATGATTTCATCACGATGGAAATTTGTCACCGGGACTTCAGCTGTAGGAATCAAGAAGTAATCGTCACTTTCAATACGGAAAGCATCCTCTTCGAATTTTGGCAATTGACCTGTGCCAGTCATGCTTGCACGGTTCACCATATATGGTGGCAGCATTTCTTCATATCCGTGTTCCTCAACATGAAGGTCTAACATAAAGCTAATTAAAGCACGCTCTAATCGAGCACCAAGACCTCTATAAAATACAAATCGGCTTCCGGTCACTTTTGCTGCCCGTTCAAAATCCAGGATGCCTAGATCTCCAGCAACATCCCAGTGCGGTTTCGGTTCGAACTTGAATTCCGGTAACTCTCCCCATTTACGGATTTCGACATTATCGTCTTCCGTCTCACCAACAGGCACACTTTCATGCGGAATATTCGGAATGGAAAGAAGTAATGTTTCTAACTGGGCTTCCACTTCACGAAGTTCATCATCGAATCCTTTGATACGATCACCAACTTCGCGCATTTCAGCAATCAACTGATCTGCATCTTTTTTCTCCCGTTTCAATACGGCCACTTGCTGTGAAACTTCATTTCTTTGGCTTTTCAACTTTTCCGTATCAGCAATCAAAGTCCGACGCTTTACATCCAGTTCCTCGAATTTACCTAAATCGGTTAAATCTTCTCCTCTAAATTGCAATACACGCTTCACTTCTTCAAAATTATTTCTTACATATTTCAAATCCAACATTTTCAGTTCCTCCTTAATATTTTGATGATTTATCAAAGAACGCAAAAAACTCCCGTCCCCTGAAGAAGGGACGAGAGTTAACCCGCGTTGCCACCCTAGTTGAAGGCCTACGAAAAGCGCCTACCACTTATCACGATAACGGCTTTTAACCGAAAGTATTTACTGACCCAAAAGGCTTTCCATACTCTGCTCCAGGAGGGATTCACAAAACTCTCACACCGATTTCCACCAGCCATCGGCTCTCTATAGAAAGAAATACTTGTTACTATTTCCTGTCATTGCTTTCTTATATAATCAGATTGTTTTCCATAATGTACTATAATTTTATACATTTCGCAACCGTTTTATACGCGAAACTTAAAACCAGCCTTTAACAGTAGAAGCTACACTGCTCCATACGTCACCAAAGAATCCGCCAACAGCTCGCATTGATAATACGAACCAGTTTGCCTTTTCGACAGATTCAGCAGCTACAACGTTAACCTTCACTGGATCGCCGTTAATGTACCCGTAATCTTCTCCTTTTTTAGGAGTAACTGTGATGTAACCAAGCTTTTCACCTTTTTTGATTGGTGCAGTAAGCTTACCATCATCATTCAATTTGTTTTTATCGATCACTAAGTCTGTTTTATAGTTATCTTTCTCACCATTTTCAACAAGTAGCTCGATTGCTTTTTCAGATTGAATCTTAACGTTTTTTTCCTTGCCTTTTACTACTGAAAGTGTTTCTTTCCCTTTCACCTGGTAATTAGCTGGAAGGACTTTTTCCTTTTTAAAGGTTGCATAAGCATAGTTCATAAGCTTAGTGCTATCCGCAAAACGTTCATTTTTATTAGTCGACTTCATAACCACCGTGATATAGCGCTGACCGTCCCGGATAACCGTCCCTGTGTGGCCATATCCGGCAAAGTCAGTAGATCCCGTTTTTAGTCCATCTACACCCTTATATTCAAATATCAGGCCAGGTAACATCCAGTTGAAGTTCGGATATTCTTTGCCATCACGGAATTTCAATTTAGGAATGCTGGCGATTTTCAACACTTCCGGATAATCGTTTATTAAACGATAAGCAAGAAGTGCAGTATCTTTTGCTGTCATGATATTTTCATCATCTTCATCACCTGAAGGATACTGCCCTAATAAATCGCTGTTATTCAAACCGCTGGCGTTAACGAATTTATGGTTTTTCAAACCTAATTCCTTTGCTTTTTCGTTCATTAACTTTACGAAGCTCTTTTCACTTCCAGAAACTAGCTGTGCTAAAGCTACTGTTGCCGCATTTCCGGAATAGACGGCCATAGCTTGGTATAGTTCTTTAACTGTATAATCTTCACCTTCTGTTAACCCAACATTCGACAAATTGGGTGCTTTTGAAAGGTCATGTACGTATTTATTTATTTTAACTTTCTGATCCCAACTGATTTTCCCATTTTCAATTGACTCCATTATGATGTACTCTGTCATCATTTTAGACATGGATGCAATCCCTAATACTTTATCGGCATTTTTTTCATACACGATTTGTCCTGTTTCACCATCAATGATGATGGCTGCCTCTGCTTTTAAACCTAAATTATCAGATTCAGCAACAGCTTCCCCCGGTTGATAGGCAAATTGCGACATAACAAGAACTAAAACAAAAGTGAAAATGAGGGTCATCTTGCTGATTTTTTTCAATTTCCAATACCTCCAACTTTTAAGCTAATCTCTATAACAAAGAAGAAACTTTATGTAATTCCCTTGACACCTTGTCTAGTTTATCACAGAAAAAATAAAAAAAATAGACAGAGTAATCGCAGACTCTGTCTATTTTAACAATAAATTTTAATGACGATTATATGTTAAATTCATTACATTGAGTAGTTCGGTGCTTCTTTTGTAATTTGGACATCATGAGGATGGCTCTCCCTTAATCCGGCACCGGTCATTTTAACGAATTGAGAGTTTTCTCTCAATTCTTCCAATGTGGCTGTACCGCAATATCCCATACCTGAACGAATGCCGCCAATCAGTTGGAAAATGGTATCTGAAAGAGGTCCTTTGTATGGAAGGCGCCCTTCGATGCCTTCCGGTACGAATTTCTTGTTATCTTCTTGGAAGTAACGATCCTTAGATCCCTTTTCCATTGCAGCAACAGAGCCCATACCCCGATACACTTTAAAACGGCGACCTTGGAAAATTTCCGTTTCGCCTGGGCTTTCAGTTACACCGGCAAGCATACTGCCAAGCATTACTGCATGTCCCCCTGCAGCTAGGGCTTTTACGATATCACCAGAGTATTTGATTCCGCCATCAGCGATAATCGTTTTACCATGTTTTCTTGCTTCAGTCGCACAATCGAAGACTGCCGTGATTTGTGGAACACCTACACCGGCTACAACCCTTGTCGTACAGATTGATCCTGGTCCGATTCCCACTTTCACTACATCAGCGCCTGCTTCAATCAATGCCTTCGTTCCTTCAGCTGTTGCCACATTACCGGCAATGATCGTCAATTCAGGATATGTCCCGCGGATTTCCTTCACCATTTCAAGGACACCTTCTGAATGACCGTGAGCAGTATCAAGTACAATTGCATCGACATGGGACTTAACTAGCATTTCGACACGCTTCATTGTGTCCTTAGTCACGCCGACTGCAGCACCTGCAAGTAATCTTCCTTGCTTATCTTTCGCCGAATTCGGGAACTCAATGACTTTCTCGATATCCTTGATCGTAATAAGTCCTTTAAGAACTCCATTATCGTCCACAAGGGGAAGCTTTTCAATTTTGTATTTTTGAAGAATCTTCTCTGCTTGTTCCAAGTTAGTTCCCACTGGCGCTGTGACCAGATTCTCTACAGTCATGACACTGGAAATCTTCAAGGAAAAATCGGAAATAAATCGCAAATCACGGTTTGTAATGATACCCACAAGTTTTTGATCCTCTACATTGTTGACTACAGGAACACCTGAAATGCGATATTTACCCATTAAATGCTCTGCATCGAATACTTGGTGATCTGGCGTTAAGAAAAATGGATCGGTAATTACACCGCTCTCTGAACGCTTTACTTTATCCACCAGTTCAGCTTGTGCTTCAATGGACATATTCTTATGAATGATACCCAATCCGCCTTGACGAGCCATGGCAATTGCCATCTCAGCTTCTGTCACGGTATCCATTCCTGCACTGATGATAGGAAGGTTGAGCTTTAAGTTTTCAGCTAAGTTGACTTGAAGGTTAACATCTTTCGGCAAAACCTCTGATTTCGCTGGAATTAATAGGACATCATCAAAGGTTAAACCTTCTTTTGCAAATTTATTTTCCCACATTATTTTCCCCTCCTGCTTAAAAATATTATTTGTAGGTTATCAATAGGACATACTACTGTCAAGAAGAGAAATAAAAGTTTGATTATTCTATTAATTCGGAGGATAGCTGCAATGCCTGAAAACAATGATAATTTCGATAAATATACACCTTTTTTTTCCGCATCTTCCTCACAACTTTTTTTACAAAAATGTTACACACATAAAAAAATAGCAGAAGCGGAAATAAAAAGTTACGATAATTGTTATCCATTTATTTACCATCTTGAACATGCTAAAACTTATTATAATCAGGCTGCCATTGCACCACTTTCCATACAACCAATCCTAACATTTTATGGATTCGCCCAATTGTTAAAGGCTTGTCTGCTCACGATTGATCCTAACTATCCGGAATCAACTTCGATGCTTGCCCATGGGGTAACTACGAGAAAAAAGAAAAAACAACAATATGAATTTTTAAAGGACGAAGTGAAAACGCAAAAGAATGGACTTTTCACCTGCATCGCCGAAAAGTTATTTCATATCAAGCATCTGGAAGGTGAAAAATTTTCCATGGGAACATTATTGAAGGAAATCCCTGATATGCAAAACTTTACATGGTCGATTTCCAAGAAAAATTTCGTCGCCATGTTACCCTCTTCTAATGGTTTTCAATTACCCTCAGCCGTATTGGATAGCTATCAAATGTCCAGCAGCAGATTGGAAGAGTTTTTAAAAGCTAAAACGAATCAAGTTAACAGTATTTCAGAAGCTTCTGGGACACTGCATTTAAAAACAGATGGCATTCCCATTCATAATGCTACTTCTCCAATACGGTATAATTTGGAAGAAGGTCAGTTCATGCTATCACTAAATAAAGATTCGACAGCTTTTTCATTACCTGAACTTTTGATCCATTATTTGATTTCTTATAATCTTAGCATAATAGCTCGTTATGAAACAGAATGGTGGGCTGAGCTGCTGAAAACCATGCCTAATGACGATTACCCTTGCATTGTACAATTCCTTAAAATAAGCCAAGCTAAGGTGCCATTCTTAATATTTGAATGGATTAAGTCCGAGAGGTTCCACTTTTGATCCTTCCAACACCCAATTGGTGAATTGATCTGTTCCGAAACGACGAAAAAGACCAGCCGGATGGCTGATCTTTTTAAATGGCTTGGCGGCGTCCTACTCTCACAGGGGGAAACCCCCAACTACCATCGGCGCTGAAGAGCTTAACTGCCGTGTTCGGAATGGGAACGGGTGTGACCTCTTCGCTATCGCCACCAAACATATCAGGAACGTTGTTCCTTCAAAACTAGATAATAAGAAGAAGGTGTTTCATTTTTTTAAAGCGTTGGTTAAGTCCTCGATCTATTAGTATCAGTCAGCTCCACATGTCGCCACGCTTCCACCTCTGACCTATCAACCTGATCATCTTTCAGGGATCTTACTAGCTTGCGCCATGGGAAATCTCATCTTGAGGGGGGCTTCATGCTTAGATGCTTTCAGCACTTATCCCGTCCGCACGTAGCTACCCAGCTATGCCTTTGGCAAGACAACTGGTACACCAGCGGTGCGTCCATCCCGGTCCTCTCGTACTAAGGACAGCTCCTCTCAAATTTCCTGCGCCCGCGACGGATAGGGACCGAACTGTCTCACGACGTTCTGAACCCAGCTCGCGTACCGCTTTAATGGGCGAACAGCCCAACCCTTGGGACCGACTACAGCCCCAGGATGCGATGAGCCGACATCGAGGTGCCAAACCTCCCCGTCGATGTGGACTCTTGGGGGAGATAAGCCTGTTATCCCCGGGGTAGCTTTTATCCGTTGAGCGATGGCCCTTCCATGCGGAACCACCGGATCACTAAGCCCGACTTTCGTCCCTGCTCGACTTGTAGGTCTCGCAGTCAAGCTCCCTTGTGCCTTTACACTCTACGAATGATTTCCAACCATTCTGAGGGAACCTTTGGGCGCCTCCGTTACTCTTTAGGAGGCGACCGCCCCAGTCAAACTGCCCACCTGACACTGTCTCCCACCCCGATAAGGGGCGCGGGTTAGAATTTCAATACAGCCAGGGTAGTATCCCACCAACGCCTCCACCGAAGCTAGCGCTCCGGCTTCTCAGGCTCCTACCTATCCTGTACAAGCTGTACCAAAATTCAATATCAGGCTGCAGTAAAGCTCCACGGGGTCTTTCCGTCCTGTCGCGGGTAACCTGCATCTTCACAGGTACTATAATTTCACCGAGTCTCTCGTTGAGACAGTGCCCAGATCGTTACACCTTTCGTGCGGGTCGGAACTTACCCGACAAGGAATTTCGCTACCTTAGGACCGTTATAGTTACGGCCGCCGTTTACTGGGGCTTCGGTTCAAAGCTTCGCTTGCGCTAACCTCTCCCCTTAACCTTCCAGCACCGGGCAGGTGTCAGCCCCTATACTTCGCCTTGCGGCTTCGCAGAGACCTGTGTTTTTGCTAAACAGTCGCCTGGGCCTATTCACTGCGGCTTTTCTGGGCTATTCACCCTAAAAAGCACCCCTTCTCCCGAAGTTACGGGGTCATTTTGCCGAGTTCCTTAACGAGAGTTCTCTCGCACACCTTAGGATTCTCTCCTCGCCTACCTGTGTCGGTTTGCGGTACGGGCACCTTACATCTCACTAGAGGCTTTTCTTGGCAGCGTGGAATCAGGAACTTCGGTACTATATTTCCCTCGCCATCACAGCTCCGCCTTAATGGAAACGGGATTTGCCTCGTTTCCGGCCTAACTGCTTGGACGCGCATATCCAACAGCGCGCTTACCCTATCCTTCTGCGTCCCCCCATCGTTCAAACGATGTATAGGTGGTACAGGAATATCAACCTGTTGTCCATCGCCTACGCCTTTCGGCCTCGGCTTAGGTCCCGACTAACCCTGAGCGGACGAGCCTTCCTCAGGAAACCTTAGGCATTCGGTGGAAGGGATTCTCACCCTTCTTTCGCTACTCATACCGGCATTCTCACTTCTAAGCGCTCCACCAGTCCTTCCGGTCTGACTTCAACGCCCTTAGAACGCTCTCCTACCATCGACACCATACGGTGTCAATCCACAGCTTCGGTGATACGTTTAGCCCCGGTACATTTTCGGCGCGGAGTCACTCGACCAGTGAGCTATTACGCACTCTTTAAATGGTGGCTGCTTCTGAGCCAACATCCTGGTTGTCTAAGCAACTCCACATCCTTTTCCACTTAACGTATACTTTGGGACCTTAGCTGGTGGTCTGGGCTGTTTCCCTTTCGACTACGGATCTTATCACTCGCAGTCTGACTCCCAAGAATAAGTATTTGGCATTCGGAGTTTGACTGAATTCGGTAACCCGTTGGGGGCCCCTAGTCCAATCAGTGCTCTACCTCCAATACTCTCATCTTGAGGCTAGCCCTAAAGCTATTTCGGAGAGAACCAGCTATCTCCAGGTTCGATTGGAATTTCTCCGCTACCCACACCTCATCCCCGCACTTTTCAACGTGCGTGGGTTCGGGCCTCCATTCAGTGTTACCTGAACTTCACCCTGGACATGGGTAGATCACCTGGTTTCGGGTCTACGACCTCATACTCATTCGCCCTATTCAGACTCGCTTTCGCTGCGGCTCCGTCTTATCAACTTAACCTCGCATGAAATCGTAACTCGCCGGTTCATTCTACAAAAGGCACGCCATTACCCATTAACGGGCTTTGACTACTTGTAGGCACACGGTTTCAGGATCTATTTCACTCCCCTTCCGGGGTGCTTTTCACCTTTCCCTCACGGTACTGGTTCACTATCGGTCACTAGGGAGTATTTAGCCTTGGGAGATGGTCCTCCCTGCTTCCGACGGGATTTCTCGTGTCCCGCCGTACTCAGGATCCACTCAGGAGGGAACGAAGTTTCAACTACAGGGTTTTTACCTTCTTTGACGGACCTTTCCAGATCACTTCATTTACCCCGTTCCTTTGTAACTCCATGTTGAGTGTCCTACAACCCCAAGAGGCAAGCCTCTTGGTTTGGGCTAATTCCGTTTCGCTCGCCGCTACTCAGGAAATCGCATTTGCTTTCTCTTCCTCCGGGTACTTAGATGTTTCAGTTCCCCGGGTCTGCCTTCAGTACCCTATGTATTCAGGTAAAGATACTGTTCCATTACGAACAGTGGGTTTCCCCATTCGGAAAT
>NZ_CP152053.1:0-10000 GCF_038643155.1 Peribacillus sp. FSL E2-0159 | reverse complement strand
GTTTAACCATGCTCCCTATAGAAATTCCACAATCTACCAGACACCCGCCAATTGCAACTTGATAGACATCGGCCCTATGGCATTTCATTTTATATGCAATATATCCTCCTATTAATCCAATTGAAATAGCATGATGATATACATAGTCTTCTTTATTACAACATTGGTGAAGCCTCAAAATGTTTCCTGGTTCCTCTAAAGCCTTGTCCATTAGGGGAATGATGATTAAACGAATCATGGCTACCTCGACTTTACTGCCTGCCTGCCAATTTTTAAATAATCGTTTATATGTTTGTACTGACTTAAGAGCAAATCCTTAAAATCCGATGACTCTTCCATTTCATCCTATTCTGGATCTATTACTTCTTTCGGCAGAAATTTCTTTCCATCAATCAAAGTTTTTTCAACGCTTACCTCTGTTATTAAAAAGGCTTGCAAAGCTACTATTAATCGCTGGGTCAGTATTATTTTTTTCATACATTATGGGGCGGTTCGAAATACTTCTAATCTCTTTTGAGAGGATGCAGCCTTCGATTAAATAGCGAGTTTTCACTAGAAAAACGGTTCACCTCGGTAGTATTAGTGAGTATCATTTCACTTGAAAAACATGGTAAAAAATACATTCTTTATGATTAAATACTTAATAATATTCAATTTATTATCATTTATATCTTATGTTCCCCAAAATCGATAAGTCTTTTTACTCACATTTTAACACTGTTGAAATCAGTTTGAAATTCATCTTATGCACAAAAAAAGACCCAGCTTAATTGCCTGGGTCTTTTTTTGTGGAAAGATTATTCTTCCGTATCTTTTTCAGTTCCTTCATTTTCTTCAATTACAGTAGGTTCAGAATCAGAATCAGTATCAGTATCAGAATCTAGAGTCGTGACCGTTTCTATATCCATGTCTTTTTCTTCTTCTTTTTCTTCTTCTTCTTCTCTTCCTACGATGGCTACCGTCGAAACATATTCATTATCTGCGGATTCGAGTCGGATGAGCTTAACACCCTGTGTATTACGGCCCGTTTTAGAAATGCCTTCGACTTCCATTCGGATCAATACACCAGCTGCTGTAATCAGCATCAAATCTTCATCTACACCCGTAACGGTTTTCACGGCTATAAGTTCACCATTTTTCTCAGTGACGTTACATGTTTTTATTCCTTTGCCTCCACGGCTTTGAATACGGTATTCTTCTGCAGAGGTTCGTTTTCCATAGCCGTTTTTCGTAACAATCAGGACTTCTTCATCATCTTCAAGAATTTCCATTCCGACCACTTCATCATTCGTCCTTAAGGAAATCCCTTTGACTCCCGCTGCAGTACGTCCCATTGTCCGTACATCCGTCTCAGGGAAACGAATCATCATCCCTGCTTTCGTTCCAATTATGATCTGTTTCTCTCCATTCGTAAGACGGACAGAAATCAATTCATCATCTTCACGTAAACCTAGGGCAATTAAACCATTATTACGGATATTTGCAAAAGATGACAAAGGTGTACGCTTCGATATCCCATGTCTGGTCGTGAAGAATAAATACCAATCGTCTGCAAATTCCTTCACCGGTATGATTGCATTGACCCACTCGCCTTTATCGACTTCCAACAAGTTGATAAGCGGCAATCCCTTTGCCGTTCTACCATATTCAGGAATTTCATATCCTTTTGAACGATAGACTTTACCTTTGTTAGTGAAGAATAATAGAGTGTCATGAGTCGAAGTGGTTAACAAGTGACCGACAAAGTCATCTGTATTCGTGCCCATACCCTGTATTCCTCGACCTCCGCGTTTTTGACTGCGGTAAGTGGTTGCAGGCAAGCGTTTAATATAACCGTTATGCGTAAGTGTCACGATTATATTTTCCTCTGGAATTAAATCCTCATCTTCCAGGCTTTCAAAGCCGGCTAATGTGATTTCAGTTCTCCGTTTATCATCAAAACGTTCTTTAATTTCAAGAAGCTCTTCACGAATAATTTCAAGAACCTTTTCCTCATCAGCAAGAATCGCTTTATATTCTGCAATTATAGCCATTAATGCTTGATATTCATCTTCAATTTTTTCACGTTCCAGACCTGTCAAGCGCTGTAAACGCATATCTAGGATAGCTTGTGCCTGTTTTTCGGAAAGTGAGAATTGTGTCATTAAGCCTTCACGGGCAATTTCTGTCGTTTGGGAACCACGGATTAACGAAATGACTGCGTCCAAATTATCAAGTGCAATGCGCAAACCTTCTAAAATATGGGCGCGGGCTTCCGCTTTCCGTAATTCAAATTCAGTCCTGCGCCGTATGACTACCTGCTGATGCTCCAAGTAGTAGCGCAGGCATTGTTTTAAATTCAGCACTTTAGGCTGACCGTCCACCAAAGCAAGCAGATTGATTCCGAAGGTAGTCTGCATCGCGGTATGCTTATACAGGTTATTTAAAAGGACATTCGCGTTAACATCCTTTCGAAGCTCCATGACAATACGCATGCCATTGCGATCCGATTCATCCCGTAAGTCGGTAATGCCTTCGATTTTCTTATCTCGAGCAAGTTCTGCAATTTTTTCAATCAATCTTGCTTTATTCACTTGATAAGGGATTTCCTTAACAAGGATTACCTGTTTACCATTGGATTTCTCTTCAATCTCGACTTTCGCCCGTTGAATGATTGACCCTTTTCCGGTTTCATAGGCCTTTCTGATTCCACTTCGTCCTAAAATCAAACCGGCTGTCGGAAAGTCCGGCCCAGGGATATATTCCATCAACTCTGGAATTGTAATTTCAGGATTCTTACTTAAAGCCAATACGCCGTCAATTACCTCACCTAATTGATGGGGTGGAATATTGGTTGCCATCCCTACTGCTATTCCTGATGAACCATTCACTAACAAGTTCGGGAAACGGGCAGGCATAACGGCTGGTTCTCTTTCTGAACCATCGTAGTTATCCTGGAAATTAACCGTATCTTTATTTAAATCGCGAAGTAACTCCATCGAGATTTTCGACATTCTCGCTTCTGTGTACCTCATTGCGGCAGCTTGGTCACCATCGACTGAACCGAAATTCCCATGACCATCTACAAGCATATAGCGATAGTTAAAAGGTTGCGCCATCCGTACCATCGTTTCATATACAGCCGAATCACCATGCGGGTGATATTTACCGATGACTTCCCCGACAATACGGGCTGATTTCTTAAATGGTTTATCCGAAGTCATTCCAAGATCGTTCATTGCATAAAGAATTCTTCGGTGTACCGGTTTTAAACCGTCTCTTACATCAGGCAAAGCCCGTGACACGATAACGCTCATCGCATAATCCAAAAACGATGTCCGCATCTCGGTACTTATATTTATTTCTTTTACACCTGATCTTTCATTTTCTGACATGGAGCCAACCTCCTATTAAAAGCTTATACTCTCATTTAAATTTAACTGTTCGTGCACTATGTAAAGAACAGGATGTAAAAAGCATCCTGTCAAAAAATCAGATATCAAGATTTTTTACATAAATTGCATTTTCTTCAATGAAGTTACGTCGCGGTTCGACCTTGTCGCCCATCAACATCTCGAAAGTTTCATCTGCCTCGGCAGCATCTTTCAAACTGACTTGAAGCAGCGTTCTCGTTTCAGGATTCATGGTCGTTTCCCACAATTGCTCTGGATTCATTTCCCCCAGCCCTTTATAACGCTGCAGGTTAGGCTTAGGAGTACTTGGCAAACTCGCCATGATTTCTTCAAGCTCGCGGTCATTATAAGCATAATCCACTTTTTTCCCTTGCTGAATCTTGAAAAGTGGCGGCTGAGCAATATATATATATCCATACTCGATAATTTTTCTCATATAACGGTAGAAGAATGTCAACATCAGAGTTCTGATATGGGCACCATCGACATCCGCATCGGTCATGATAACAATTTTATGGTATCTAGCTTTTTCAGTATTGAATTCATCACCAATGCCTGTTCCAAGTGCTGTGATGATCGTACCTATTTCTTCATTATGCAGAATTCTGTCCAATCGCGCTTTTTCAACATTCAGGATTTTACCCCTTAGCGGCAGAATAGCTTGGAAATGGCGGTCCCGTCCTTGTTTTGCCGAGCCTCCCGCCGAGTTTCCTTCAACGATGTACAATTCGCTGATACTCGGGTCCTTAGAAGAACAATCTGCTAATTTACCCGGTAGATTGGATACTTCCAAAGCACTTTTCCTTCGGGTCAATTCACGTGCTTTCTTTGCTGCCATTCGGGCTCTTGCTGCCATTTGCCCTTTATCTACAATTTTTCGGGCCACGGCAGGATTTTCGTATAAGAAGGCATCAAGTCGTTCCGAAAGAATCGAATCAGTAACCGTTCTCACCTCAGAGTTTCCGAGCTTGGTTTTCGTCTGACCTTCAAATTGTGGATCAGGATGCTTAATCGAAATGATTGCCGTTAAACCTTCCCGGACATCTTCACCTGAGAAATTGGCATCCGCTTCTTTTAAAAGACCATTTTTCCGTGCATAATCATTGATGACACGGGTCAAAGCAGTCTTGAATCCTGATTCATGTGTACCGCCTTCATAGGTATGAATATTATTGGCAAAAGAAAAGACATTACTGATATAGCTGTCATTATATTGCAATGCCAATTCAACAGAAATTCCATCTTTCTCGCCTTCCATGAAAATCGGTTCCTCATGCAATACCTCTTTAGAACGGTTTAAATGCTCAACATAAGATTTGATACCGCCCTCATAGTGGTAATCCCTGATTTTCTCTTCTTCTTCACGCTTATCTTCAATGATCAGCTTCAAGCCTTTATTCAGGAATGCAAGCTCACGGATTCGTGTGGCTAAAGTATCGAAATCATATTCCAAGGTATCCGTGAAGATTTCACCATCAGGAATGAAGTGTACAGTCGTTCCGGTATGATCGGTTTCCCCGATAATTTTCAAATCTTCTTTAGGAACACCGCGGTTAAATTGCTGATAATGGATTTTACCTTCACGATGAACGTAAACTTCCAATACCGTGGATAAGGCATTAACTACTGAAGCCCCCACACCATGCAGACCACCGGAGACCTTATAACCTCCGCCGCCAAATTTTCCGCCCGCATGAAGGACCGTCATGATTACTTCTACAGCTGGGCGTCCCATTTTTTCATGGATGCCTACTGGGATTCCCCGACCATTATCGACTACGGTTATGCTATTGTCTTCTTCGATCGTCACTTTGATTTCCGTACAGAAACCAGCCAGTGCCTCATCAATACTATTATCGACAATTTCCCAAACAAGATGGTGAAGTCCTTTTGCAGAGGTAGTGCCGATATACATCCCCGGACGTTTACGAACTGCTTCTAAGCCTTCTAAAACCTGTATCTGATTCTCATCGTATGCCTGAGCTTGTACTTCTTTTTGTTCCATTGTCATACGTATCACCTACACTTTTCTTTTGGCATTTATCAATTTTCAGGAGTAATTATAACGATTAGCTACAATTCATAGAATATCTATATCATCGATTAAGAGCGATGGCTGCAGTGAACGCTTTTTCAAAGTGGACGACGCAAGCGGTGAATAATATACCTGTTTGTCCGTCACTACAATCGATTTAACCGAGTTTTTTGCTAAATGGTAAGTTACATCAGACTTTTTCTCCAAAAATTCATTGATGATTGGAGAGGACTGAAGCAGCTTCTTATCTAAAATGGCTATGACATCGTCCGTTTTCACAAGAATGTCTTCACCAATATGGAGATACATACATTCACCTCATCATTTAACCTTTTTTATACTTCCTTGACTAACATAAAAGGTGGACGCTTCTCTTAGGGTTTGATGATCGATTCCATCAACGGAGGGTGTCGTCACGAATGTTTGCACTTTCCCTTGTATCGTATTCAGTAAATGGGATTGACGGAAATCGTCAAGTTCAGATAACACATCATCCAATAATAAAATGGGATACTCGCCGATTTCTTCATGGATCAGCTCAATTTCGGCAAGTTTCAAAGACAGGGCAGTCGTACGCTGTTGTCCTTGTGAACCATATGTCTGGACATCACGGTCATTCACAAAAAAAACCAGGTCGTCACGATGAGGACCTACCAGTGTTACACCCCGTTCAATTTCCCTTGTTTTTATTTTATCAAATTTTTCTGTGTATACTTCTATCATTTTCGTCAAATCCATAGATTCTGATACATCAAGCGACGGTTTATATTGGATTTTCAATACTTCTAGATTTCTGGAGATCCCCGAATGGATCGGCTCTGCCCATTGCTGGAGCTTTAAAAGAAACTCGTATCTTCTTTCGACAATTTTCGCTGCATACTGAATAAATTGATCAGTCAGTACGTCAAGCATCGTCGTATCCGTTTGTTTCCGGGTCTGCAGAAGCTTTAAGTAATGATTTCTTTGTTGAAGTATTTTATGATATTGGCTCATATCATGAAGGTATACGGGAGAAACCTGGCCAATTTCCATATCTATAAAACGGCGTCTGACTAGAGGACTTCCCTTTACAAGGTTAAGATCCTCAGGCGCAAACATGACCACATTCATATTTCCGACATATTGACTCAACTTTCTTTGTTCAATATGGTTGCACTTCGCCTTTTTCCCTTTTTTTGAAATGGTCAGCTCAAGTGGTATTGAGGTATTTCTCTTTCTAACTCTTCCTTCTATTTTAGCATACTCTTCATCCCAGCGAATAAGTTCTTTATCATTTGAGGTCCGATGAGATTTTGCCATTGCTAAAACAAAAATAGATTCCATGACATTTGTTTTTCCTTGAGCATTTTCGCCGAGGATAACATTGACTTTATTTTCAAAAGTCAGATTCAATTCGGTATAGTTGCGGTAATTTTTCAAACTTATATTTTCAATATACATATTCCGCTCTTCCCTTATGTTTTAGCTTGTAATTGTGTAGGTGCCAAATCCAGGAATCTCTATTTTATCACCTGATCTTAATTTCCTGCCTCTTCTCACGTCTAATTCGCCATTAATGTAAACCTCGTATTCACTTAAGAACCATTTCGCCATTCCGCCGCTTTGGATCAAATCTGCCAATTTCAAGAATTGCCCAAGCGTAATATATTCGGTACTGATTTTTATGGAGTCCATTTCATGCCTCACTCATTTCTAAGTAGTCTTTAATATTTCATTTTACTAAATTAATCCCATTAAGACAAAGTATAGCTTTTTCAGTTCTTTTTTTTAGCGTTTCAGCGTTCCGTACAGCATTTAAAAAACACTGAAAATCCTGTGGAAACCTATGTTTAAATATAAAAAAATTAAAGGCCTGCTATACAAGCCTTTAATTTTTTCGAAATATTATTTTAGCTTAATAAGTCCTTACCGGGAGAATTAATTGCAGCATGGAATCATCGTGTAGCGGACGAATGACAAACGGACGCATTGCACCTGTGAAATTAATTTTTATATCGGAACCTTCCAATGCTTTTAGAGCATCCATCACAAATTTGGCACTGAATGAGATTTTCAGGTCTTCACCTTCAATGGCTTCTGCCTGAACCTCCTCAATTACTTTACCAATTTCAGGAGTATTGGAAGAGACTTCGATTATACGGCCTTCCAGGGTTGTCAATTTGACGACATTATTTCTTCCTTCTCTCGCCAATAAAGAAGCCCTGTCGATCGCTTGAAGAAAATCTTTAGTGTGAACAGTCACATCCGTTTTGCTATCCGATGGAATCAAGCGTGATGTATCAGGATAATTCCCTTCAAGCAGTCTTGAGAAGAATAATAAATTTTCAGCTTTGAAAAGTACTTGGTTTTCAGTAATGACGATTTCAATGAGTTCGTTTGTATCATCAAGGATTTTACTCAACTCATTCAAACTTTTACCTGGGATTACAACGCTATAGGTTCCGGTAATTTTATTTTCTATTTTGGCTGTTCTCATTGCAAGCCTATGACTATCTGTTGCAATACAGGTCAATTCGTCATCTTGAACCTTTAAGTTTACACCTGTTAAGATGGGGCGTGTTTCTGACGTGGACACTGCAAAGCCAGTTTGGCGGATAAGGGTCTTTAAAAGGTCCGTTGGAAGTTTGAAAATATTTTCTTCTTCAATGATCGGAAGATGAGGGTATTCCTCAGGATCCAGTCCATTTAGATTAAATTCAGCTTTACCTGAGCGAATAATCGTTTGAAAGTTGTTCTCCACTTCAATTTCTACAGTATCCATCGGAAGCTTTTTGACAATTTCACTGAAAAAACGAGCATTCAGGACAATACCGCCGCTACTTTTAACTTCAACAATCTCATCTCCGTCAACCTCAGCCGGTATGAATGATTGGATGGAGATATCTGAATCACTTCCTGTTAGAGTGACACCCTCACTAGTAACGCTTATTTTTATCCCCGTTAGAATCGGAATCGTCGTCCTCGATGTGATTGCTTTCATTACTTCTTGGACACTATGAACTAATCGATCTCTTTGGATTATAAATCTCATGTTTCATCCTCCAATTTTTAATTGCCGAATAGGCATATTTATTAATAATTTTTATTAAAAAAGATAGTAGTAATAGTAGTAGGGCCTGTTGATATGTGGATAAGTCCACTCAACCTAAGGAAAAACAGTCTATCCACATGTGGACAGACTGTGTGTAAGTAGTCGTCAGTTATGCACATTATCCAGAATCTATTATACCCTAAGCTGATCCTGGATTTCTTTAACCTGACGCTGAAGCTGGGTGTCCGTTTGCATGAGTTTAGAGATTTTTTCATGCGCATGAATAACGGTCGTATGATCGCGACCTCCAAATTCATCACCTATCTTGGGCAGGGATGAGTCCGTTAACTCCCTGGAAAGATACATGGCAATCTGTCTTGGAAAGGCTACGGATTTAGTCCGTTTTTTCGCCTTGAAATCCTCAAGTTTGACACTATAATGTTCACCGACCGTCTTCTGGATTTCTAAGATGGTGATTATTTTAGGTTTTGAGCTAGGTATGATGTCTTTTAATGCTTCAGCTGCCAAATCGGCATTTATATCTTTATTAATCAATGAAGAATAAGCGACGACACGGATAAGTGCTCCCTCAAGCTCACGAATATTGGAATCGATTTGGTTGGCAATATAGAGCATGACTTCATTCGGGATATCAAGACCCTCAGCTTTTGCCTTTTTGCGCAATATGGCAATACGAGTTTCTAGATCAGGAGGTGTGATATCCGTGATCAAGCCCCACTCAAACCTTGAACGGAGGCGATCCTCGAGTGTAGGTATCTCTTTTGGCGGGCGGTCACTCGAGATGACGATCTGTTTGCTTTCTTCATGCAACGCATTGAATGTATGGAAAAACTCTTCTTGAGTTTGTTCTTTTCCCGCAAGAAATTGAATATCATCAATTAATAAAACATCAACGCTTCGATATCTATCACGGAATTCCCCTGCTTTATTGTCCCGGATCGAGTTGATGAATTCATTCGTGAACTTTTCAGACGATAAATAAACGACCTTTGCATTCGGATTATGCTCAAGAACATAATGGCCGATTGCATGCATTAAATGAGTTTTTCCAAGACCTACGCCTCCGTATATGAATAAGGGATTATAGGCTTTGGCCGGAGCTTCTGCGACAGCGAGAGACGCGGCATGGGCAAAACGATTGCCGGAGCCGATGACAAATGTATCGAAGGTATTTTTCGCATTCAGCATATGCTGTGGAAATGCAGCATGCTCTTTATCCTGTTTTTTTATCTTTTTAGGCTGAACAGGAACGGTAAAATCATCATCTTCTTGATTGGGGGGAATGATGAATTTTGCTTCCAATTCCTCACCGGTAAGTTCAAACAATACATCGGAAATAAGATGGGAATAGCGTTCTTCGAGCCAATCCCTGGCAAATTCATTGGGAGCGGTGACTGTTAATGTATCACCCTGCAGTAAATAAGCCTTGGTTGATTTAAGCCAAGTTTCAAAGCTTGGTTTACTGATTTTTTTTTCGATTTTTCCGAGCGCCTGGTTCCAGAGGCTATCGATGTTATCCAA